>NZ_PAZX01000012.1:0-19453 GCF_002716225.1 Croceibacter sp.
ACACCTTCGGGATATTCGCCAATGGCAAATGCACCTAAAGTGGCTATGGACATTAAGAAGAATTCCGTAAAAAAATCACCATTTTTAATACTTTTCCAGCCTTCTCTTATCACCGGAAAACCTACAGGGATATAGGCTACCGTGTACCATACTACGCGAATCCATCCTTTGAAGAAAGGAAACGCATCAAAGTAATCAATAGCGATTCCGGCTATCAACATCACAAAGCTGAAAATAGCCGGTAGATAGGTTCTAAAATTTGAAATTTCTTCAGGGCTGCTATGGTTATGGCCATCGTCGTGACTGTGCTCGCCTTGTTGTTTTTTTGGTTCTAAGTCACGTAAGTTTATTTTTTTCTTTTTCATATGTTCTAATCAAGTTTGATATCATTTTAAAAACTACTTCGATAATTTCAATATTCTCAATGCACCGCGCATTACAAAAGTGAAAACGATGCCGCCAATCACTAAATCGGGCCATTTACTATTCAGAAAATAAACCAGCACCCCAGCTACTATAACACCACCATTAACAATAATATCATTGGATGTAAAAATGGCACTTGCCTGCATATGAGCCTCTTGACTCTTTGCCTTGTTGATGAGCCAGAGCGATATCAAATTACCTGCCAATGCGAAAATTGAAACGATAATCATCCATTGAAACAAGGGTGTTTCGGTATTGCTAAAAAACCTTCTCAAGACCTCTGCAAACCCAAGTGTTGCCAATGCCATCTGAAAGTATCCGCTGTATTTCGCAACCTTCTTTTTTCTTGAAATGGCACCGCCTACCGCAAATAGGCTTAATGCATATACGATGGAATCTGCCAGCATATCTAATGAGTCTGCCACAAGACCCATCGAAGAAGAAATCCAACCGGTGGTCATTTCGATAACGAAAAAGCCAAAGTTGATGCCCAAGACCCACCATAGGATTCTTTTTTGTTTGGATTGGTCTTCCATTACGGGTGGTTCGGCTTCTGTGGTTCCTTCTAAGGAATCCCCAAGTTTTAAGCTGGCTATAGACGTTTTTATCGCCTTGACGTCGTCCACGTGATATACTTCCAATTTTCTGTTTGGAATATCAAAATCCAAGTGTTTTACTTGAGCATAAGACTCTAACTTCATCCGAATCATCTGCTCTTCTGAAGGGCAGTCCATTTTAGTTATTATAAAAGTGCTTTTTTTCAAAATCAATCTAATTTGTTCGTTTGTTTATTAAAGTAAATTACTGCTGCATTTTTCGCATATTCCCGTAACCACGAGATTAACATCCTCTGCCAAATATCCATCTGGCAAATTGATATGCGGGATTTTTTGTTCCGTTAAACAAACTGTTTCGTCACAGTTAGTGCAATGAAAATGTAAATGCAAATCCTGTTCTATTTCACAATTACAGCCTTCTTCACAAAGTGCGTATTTAGAGATTCCAGTTCCGTCATCTATGTGATGCACCACGTTTTTTTCTTCAAACGTTTTTAGGGTTCGGTACAATGTGGTTCTATCCGCTTTTGCGAAAGCATTCTCAATATCAGTCAGGGCGATGGCGGCATCCCTATCGGCCATATACTTATAAATCAAGATGCGCATTGCGGTGGGACGCACGTTATGGTCATTTAATGTTTTTTCAATTTCAGTCATTTTGTGCGGTGTTATAATTGATATTTTTAGCTTTATTGTAGGCTTCATAGCCTTCTTTTGCAGCGTACGGAACGATAAGTAATGCCGCCACAGGATCTGCCCACCACCAGCCTAACCAGTTGACCAATAGCAATCCTATAAGTACGACCACGGTTTGGTATAAGCAAATAAAGGTGTCTTTAGCATCAGCCAGCAAGGCTGGACTGTCTAATTTCTTTCCATACTTTCTTTTGAAATAGATCAGGATAGGATTTACAACCAGGGAAACCAATAATATAATCAGTCCCATCGTGCTCCAGTTTGCGGTTTCTTTATTTATAAGCTTTGTAATGGAATCGTAGGAAATGAAAATACAGATGAGCGTAAAGGAAACTGCAATTACGTTTAACGTGATTTTTTGTCTTCGTTTTACTTTTTCTTCATCGATACCTTTAATCTCGCCGTGTAGTCGCCAGCCTAATGTTCCCGCACTTACCACTTCAATCGTGCTGTCTAATCCCCAACCAATNAATGCNGAACTATTNGCCGTAAATCCTGCTATAAGCGAGACCACNACTTCAATAACATCATAAATAACGTTCCAAATCTGTAGTGTNCTGGCTTNTTTNANATTNTNTTTTCTTGTCTTCNTNCATANNNNTTAATGTTCGTGTTCAGTTTCTCCCTTTTTCATTTCTCCCATCAGGTAATAGGCATTGTTGAATGCAAAACGTGTGTTAGGATCTGGGGTTTCAAAAAAGCGTATGGCTATCCAGTCGCCATCTTTCTCGCCTGTTGTAACCTCTACTGGTTTAAAACTCCAAGCATCGCCTTCTTTTTGCGCTGTAAATACATAATTCTTTCCAGCTTCTGTAACTATGGCACTTTCAGGTAGTGCAGTAGTCTGTTGGTAATCAACTTCAATTTTACCTTTTATATACATACCAGGGATAAGACCACCTCCTTTATTCTCAATTTCAGCGTGAACGTGAACCGCTTTTGGATCTTGCTCAAAAGTTTGACTAACCGAATAAATTTCGGCTTCCANCTCTTTTCCTGGCCTCGATTGAATACTGAAACGTACTTTTTGGCCTTTCTTCACTTTGTCCACATCTTTTTCAAAAACCATTAAATCTGCGTGCACGTGGTCTGTATCTACTATTTGCATTAAGTTGGTCTGTGGCTCCACATATTGCCCAGTCTTTATAAATACTTTTTCTAAGACACCTGCTATGGGACTGCGCAATGCCACACTCTGATAGATTGTACCATTGCGCACACCACTCGTATTGATGTTGTACTGTCGCAACTGCGCTTCAAGCCCTTTTACCATTGCGGTAGATGACTGATAGTCTGCCGTTGCTTTTTGGAAATTCATTCCTGATGCTACACCAGCTTCATAAAGTCTTTTTTGACGTTCATATTCCTGTTTCAGAAATTTACTATTGCTGTAAGCGTTCAAATAATCTGATTGAATCTGGATGATGCTGGGATGTGATAAATAAGCCACCGCTTGATTCTTTTTGACTTCGTCTCCTTCTATAACCTCTATGGATGCCACATTTGCTCCTGCAAGCGCGGTAATATTTGCTTCGTTTTGCGGTGGTACTTCCAGCGTNCCGTTTGCTTCTACATAACCACTCATATTGCGTTGCGCGAGCGTNTCAATTTCCATTTGTAAGGCNTCAAACTGCTGTGCCGTGAGCATTACTTCNTNAGCTTCNCCTTCNNTANGGTTTNCTTGACCGGTCTCACCNTCAGAATTGTTTTCTTNNGTNTCAGAATGGGTGGCTTCATCGTGGCCATCTTCAGNTTTTGNGTCGCCACANCTGANTAANGTNAATGCNANNAANATNGCGGTAATNGGTATATNTTTTATCGTTTTCATCTTTTTTAGTTTTGGAAATATTGTAAATCAAACAGNGCNTCTAAATANTTATCNAGTGCNTCNAGCGCGTCCATTTCGGTNTGTATGGCATCACGTATNATTTGCGTGAATGCTGCATAATCNAGCGCACCTTCTTTGTANGCNAGCAATGCNCCTTTGCGCTGGTCTATGGCAAGTGGCANAGCTTCGGTTTTATAGAAAAACCAAGTATCTCGCCATCGTGTATAATTTTGCTGTGCTTGTGTATATTGGGATTGCAGCTCGCGTTGTTTGAATGCGGCATTGGTTTCTGCAATCTGTGCATCGAGTTTAGCAGCCTTTGCACGACTACGGACAGGTCCAGAAAACAGTGGTATGGAAATCCCAGCTTGATAGGTATAAAAACCACTATCGCCATTGACACGTTGCAGGCCACCTTGCAGATTAAACTGGGGCAGTAAATTTGCCCTTGCTGCGTCATAGCTTGCTTGTGCTTCGTCTATACGCTTTCGCGAAAGCGATAACTCAGGATGATCATTCAATGTATTATCAGACTCTAAAATTGAAATTTCACTAGCTCCCAATTCATCAGAAACGCCGTACATCGCATCTGGTGTCAACCAAAGGTTGAGCTTTTGCAAGGCGATGAAATAGTCTGTTTCTGCCTGCTGAAACTTATTGTTAATTTGTAGTGCTTGATTGCGCGCAGCAGCATATTCCAGTCTTGAAATGGCTTCCACTTCATAATTGAGTTCTACAGATTGTGCAAACTGATCATAAATGCTGTCCAGTTCTCGGTACAAAACAAACTTCTTCTTTGCCTGAAAAGCTTCTGACCAGGCCTTTTTGACTTCCCGTTCTATCTGGATTTCCGAAAGGTCAAGAGCTGTTTCGGCTAACTGGATGCGTTGTTGTTGCAAACGTTTTTTAGCACCTATTCCCAATAGATCAATATTTTGTTGACCGATACCTATCAAGGTATAAATGCCCTGACCATCTGCCACTTCTTCGCCACCTGTAAATACTTTAGTATTACCGAAGTCATAGGCATTGCCCGTGAGTGCGCTCTGTCTTTCTATTTCGAGTTGGCTCGTCTTGAGTGCTGGATAATTCTCTTTGGCAATTTCTACAGCCCGAGATAAGGTAAAGGGTGTAATGCTATCCTGAACAATGAGGTCTGGCACAGGTGCTTGTGTTTGTTGCGCTTTCGCCAAAGCGGTACCACCTAACATAAAACCAAGTATTAAAATCGTGGTCAATGCTTGCGGATTAAACGAACCAATCTTGTTCTGGTCTTTGCGCTCACGTCGCTTTTCTATAAAGATATAGAGTACAGGAAGTACTATCAACGTGAGTAGGGTGGCCGTAAGCATCCCACCAATAACTACCGTAGCGAGCGGCTGTTGGACTTCTGCACCGGCCGATGTGGAAAATGCCATAGGTAAAAAGCCGAAAATATCAGTGGTGGCCGTGAGCATAATGGGACGAATACGTTCTTTAGTCCCTTGAAATATTCTATCCTTTATACTTATCACACCTTCTTCTTTTAAGGAATTAAATCGGTTTATAAGTACCAGTCCGTTAAGAACTGCAACACCAAATAGCACAATAAAGCCGACACCTGCCGAAATACTAAATGGCATATCCCGCAACCATAGGGCAAACACACCACCGATGGCCGCCAAGGGAATCGCTATGTAAATCATTAGCGATTGTGAAAAGGATTTTAAGGCAAAGTACAGCAGTATAAATATTAAAAACAGGGCGATGGGCACAACGATTATCAAACGATCCTTTGCGCTTTGTAGATTTTCAAACTCGCCACCATAGGTAATATAATAGCCTGATGGCAAGTCCAGTTCTTCATCTAATTTTTGCTGAATATCTTTTACTACAGACTCCACATCCCTGCCTCTTGCATTTACACCTACGTAGGTTCTTCTATACGTATTGTCACGTGAAATTTGCATAGGTCCAGGGACGTATTCAATTTCGGCTATTTCGATAATGGGTATCTGATTGCCATCCTTAAGATCGATATACATATTGCGTAGGTCATCGATACTTTTTCTATGGCTTTCATCAAATCGTACCACGAGATCAAATCGTTTCTCGCCTTCAAAAATTACTCCTGCGGTTCCCCCAGCGAATGCGGTACTTATGTAATCATTTACTTTTTGAATATCCAGTCCATATTGCGCCATTTTATCACGCTTATATTTTACGGTCATCTGTGGTAATCCTGCAGTTCGTTCTGCACTCACATCACCAGCGCCAGGAACGGTCTGTATAATCGCTGCCATTTCCTGAACCTTTTGTGATAACACCTCTAAATCTTCGCCATACAGCTTTACCGCAATATCTTCTCTTACACCTTCTAACAGCTCGTTAAATCGTAACTCTACTGGTTGTGTAAAGACTAAATTCACACCTACGAGTTCTTCATCTAATTTGTCTCTAATGGCATCTATCAAACCTTCTTTAGTAGTAGCTGTTGTCCACTGGTCCATATTCTTGTTTAGGATGATGTACATATCTGCAATATCCATAGGCATAGGATCGGTAGGAATATCTGCAACACCTATACGAGCTGTGACTGTTTTAATTTCAGGGAAATTTTCTAATAGGATAGTTTCTATTTTCTTGGAAACTTCAATAGATTCGGATAATGAACTTCCTGGTCTAATGAGTGCTTGCATTGCTAGATCTCCTTCATCAAGCTGGGGCACAAATTCTCCACCCATATTAGAAAAGATAAAACCAGCAATAAGAAGTAATACGGCAGCAGCTGATAAAACAATAAGTTTTAGTTTAAGGGCTCCCTTTAATAATGGCATATATGCACTATGAATAGCACCTATAATTTTATCACTTATTTTTTCGAGCCAGCGCTCAAACCTGCCGAACCAGTTTTTGGTATTTTGTACTGGTTTCATAAAAAGCGCTGCCATCATAGGCACATACGTGAGACACAAGATGATGGCACCTATCATTGCAAAGCCAAAGGTGTATGCCATAGGTTTAAACATTTTACCTTCTACACCAGTTAGAAAAAGTATAGGCGTAAAAACGATGAGGATAATTATCTGTCCAAAAAAAGCGGAACCCATCATCGTGCTTCCTGCATCATAAGCTACTTTATCCATCACTCCTTGATTGAATTTTAGCTTGCCAGACCTAATTCGTTTTTGGATCTCATAAACCGTTCCTTCTATAATAATTACCGCACCATCTATGATAATCCCAAAATCAATAGCTCCCAAGCTCATTAAGTTTGCCCATACATTAAATTGCTTCATTAATATAAAGGCAAAAAGCAAGGACAACGGTATGGTCGTGGCCGTTATGATGCCACCTCTTAAACTACCCAACAATAAAACAAGGGCAAATATCACGATTAGGGCGCCTTCCAGTAAATTGGTTTTAACGGTATCGGTCGTTCTGGCAATTAGCTCACTACGATCAATGATAGGGGCGATCGTTAAACCTTCTGGCAGGGATTTTTCAATTTCTGCCATACGATCCTTTACATTTTGAATAACTGCATTAGGATTAGAACCCTTGAGCATCATAATCATACCGCCCACGGCTTCCTTACCGTCTTGGGTAAATGCACCATAACGTACCTGACTCCCAAAATGGACACGCGTTGCTACATCTCCAATTGTTATGGGAATGTTGCCTTCGTTGATAATCGAGATATTCTTGATGTCTTCCAAAGAGCGAATAAGACCTTCGCCTCTTATGAAGTTTGACATTTTATTTTTCTCAATATAGGCACCACCTGTATTGACATTGTTCATAGCAAGAGCATCATACACTTGTGAAATGCTGATGCCCATACTATTTAACTTTTCTGGATCGACGGCAACTTCGTACTGCTTAATGCTACCACCATATGAGTTAACTTCTACCACACCTTCCAGTAAAGTAAGTTGTCGTTTGATAACCCAGTCCTGTACGGTACGCAGTTCCATAGGCGAATATCTGTTTTCAAATCCTTTCCCTGGCTGAATGGTGTATTCATAAATTTGACCTAATCCTGTGGAAATAGGTCCCATCGAAGGACTTCCAAATTTTTCAGGTATAGATTCTCCAAGTTCGTTGAGTTTTTCCCCTACCAGTTGTCTAGGAAGATAAGTCCCCATATCGTCTTCAAAAACGATGGTTACTACAGAGAGTCCGAAACGTGAGATAGATCTTATTTCGGTAACGCCAGGTAAATTACCCATAGATAATTCTACAGGATAGGTTACGAACTGTTCAATGTCTTCCGTTCCCAGATTAGGCGATTGCGTGATGACTTGCACTTGATTATTGGTAATATCTGGCACAGACCCAAGATTTACCGTTGCCATTGACCAGATACCGACACCCACAAGAGTCAAGGTAAACAAGCCAATAATAAATTTGTTATTGATTGAAAAATCAATGATTTTGTTAATCATAGATTAGAAAATTAATTCAGTTAATAAATGACTTTACGCTTTCGCAAAAGCAAAAACATAGTTGAGTATTCCTGTTAGGAAAACTTCAAAAAGGATATAGTTATCCTATTAAAACTGAATTATGCCCGAGGTGGTTGGAAAAGAGATTCCAGATATCTGGAATTGAATTGAAAAGAATAATATGAATATGTCACCCTTTTTTCAAAGAGAAGTGGCTTTATGGTTAATGCGTTAGAAGGCGTTAAAAAAACTGTAGGATAACAGCATTGATGATGTGAATGTACAGGCGCACTATCGTCGTGCGAGCCATCGTGATGGTCTTTGTTATCAGACTCATCATTGAAAACTACCTCTACTACATATTCATAAAACGTATCTCCACCATACTCTTTATGCATTTGGTAATGCGATAAAAAATGTGAAAACTTCTCTATTTGTTCACATATTTCCATATTGGCTGTAGCCCCTTGAAAAAGGAATAAGATTGCCATTGATATAGAACAAAATGCTTTCATATATATTACAAAGATAAAAGAATAATGATGCAATTGAGTTGCAAAGGGTTTTTACAACGAATCAATCACACTTCCGCAAGTCAACATTGCATCGCCATAGTATGGATTTCTTATTTCTTCTTCCATACTTAACCATACCGCACCTTTATTGTTATTTGCCATAGGGCATTTCTGAATGTAATAATTTGTCGAGTTTTCTATGCTCATTGCAATAGGCACGATATTCTCATTAAGTATCACAAAATGTGCTCGCTGGTTTTCCAGATTTTCATTGGTTGCAATGGCATCCAGCATCTCGATACTTTTGGTAAGATGTTGCTTTTCCATTTTGCCTAAATCCGATGTAGAAATTTCCTTTAATTTTTTTGATGTCGCTTTCGCGAAATTGGAAACCTGACCAGCATCGCTTTCTACCAATGCATCTTTCATTTTGAGATATGATGGTAATGCTTCATTAAAATCAGAACTAAACCCTTCGTCGAAACTCATTTCCATATCGCCCATCATAGCTGATTCATCCTGCATCATCTGCTGATTCATCATTGATTTTTTACCTTGTAGTTGCGCAGCTGCATCTACTGTAAATGTTCCATTGGTAACGATTTCATCGCCATTATTCAGTCCAGCCGATACTTGGTAATTGTCGCCAGAGCGATTGCCCAAGGTTACTTCACGCATTTCAAATACAGGTTCATTAGGATTGGTTTTCACATATACCAATGAGCGCTCGCCCGTCCATAACACAGCACTTGCAGGCACGGAAAGTGTATTTTCCATAGTTTGCGT
The DNA here is from genome assembly GCF_002716225.1 of Croceibacter sp. NCBI lineage: Bacteria > Pseudomonadati > Bacteroidota > Flavobacteriia > Flavobacteriales > Flavobacteriaceae > Croceibacter > Croceibacter sp. The sequence goes on from NZ_PAZX01000012.1 coordinate 9,236, forward strand.
TGCGCCTTTAACCTTGCCCGTCACAAACATTCCTGGCTTAAATAGGTCGTCTCTATTTTGAAGTGTTGCTCGCACCGTTACTGTACGTGTTGTATTATTTAAAATAGGGTCAATAAAAGAAATAGTGCCTTCAAATTCTTTGTTTGGATAGGCATTGGTCGTAATGTTGATTTTTTGCCCAACATTGAACTGTGCTATCTGATTTTCATAAGCATCGAATTCTGCCCAGACAGAATTTAGGTTGCTCAACTTTACAATAGGTTCCCCTTGATTTACGTAATCGCCCTGTGCTGCCATTACTTCTGAAACCGTTCCGGAAACCGTCGCATAAATCGGGAAATTCTCACGTACCGTTCCACTTTCTTCTATGGCATTGATTTGTGTATCTGATAGTTTCCAGTTTTTGAGCTTGTTACGAACGGCTTTGTATAAAGCAGGTTGCGATGCTTTCAACGATGCTGCGGTAATCAATTCCTGCTGTGCCGCTACAAGGTCTGGTGCGTAAATGGTTGCCAGTAACTGACCACGGTTTACTTGCTGACCTTCATAGTTGACGTTAAGTCGTTCTATTCTGCCTTTAAAATAACTGGATTGTACGGTATTGTTTTCTTCGTTTGCAGCTATTTTTCCCGAAAGGGATATCATCCCATCATCATCGCTTGTTTCTGCATTACCTACAATGGTGGTTTGGATATTTGCCAACGCCATTGCGTTTTCAGTCATTTTTATCTCGTTTGCAGCGAGACCTTCAGCACCAGCTTCAGCAGGAATTAAGTCCATTCCACATATAGGACAATCGCCAGCTTCTGGTTGCATAATCTGTGGATGCATTGAGCACGTCCACATCTGGTCTGCACTCTCGCCAGAGTGGTCGTGTTGATCGGACATATCGGATATATCCTTATTTGCCATAGTATCACTTGACCCGTTTCCAAAAATGAGCCAGCCTGCGCCCAAACCTATTATTACGGCTATTGCTATATATAAAATGTTCTTGTTCATAATCTTATTTTTCGTTTTCTAAACGTTCAATCATTTCTTTCATTTCGGCAATTTCCCTACGTTGTGCTTTTATGATTTCTTCAGCCAATTTTTTGACTTCTGGGTCTTCAATATCAGCTCGTTCACTTGTTAGAATTGCAATGGAATGGTGTGGTATCATTGCTTTCATCCAAAGAATATCGCCTACGGTGGATTTTTGGTCGCGTACCAGTCCCAATGCACCTACAAAGAGAACGATACTTCCCAAGACTATGGCGATATTCTTTTTTTTATTTTGATACATTCCACGCATTGCCACAAACATAATGATGGCCATAGCTGCGATACCAAGGCAGACCATATAAAATCTCGTTAGGCTAAACCAAACGTGGTCCCATTCATAGGTGTTTAAATACATCGTAATGTACATTGCTACAAAAGAGCAAGCCAACATCGCTACAAAACGTGTATAGTGATTTTTAGATTTTCCTGAATTTGTGTGTTCATTTGAATTCATAATTTTTGGTTTTTTTGTCACTAATTATTTAATCTTCTTTTTTAGTTTTCTGATTGATGGGGAACTGATATACCACAAAACGAAACCGCTTAAGACAGTTATCAATCCCAAAAGTGAAAATGCCCTTAACAACAACGTGTTGAAATTATCCCTTCCCTGATAATCCATTGTATGGGTCATCCATAGAAAATCAAACCAGCGCCAATCCCTGTGTCTCACCGTTTGAAAAGCGCCATTCTCAACCGCCACATAGGCTTTTAAATTTTGTGGTGTCTCATACGAGATTTCATAAGCTGGAAGTGGGCGACCGCGATATTCGTGATGTGGCCCAACAGAATCGACTAATTGAATTTTTACTATTTCTAAATCGTTCAACATATACCTACTTGCAACTTGTTGTGCCTCTTCTTTAGAAATTCCATTTTTCATTTGTCCCGTTCTTGCATTGTAAAGCTGTGCTTCATTAATCCAATAGTAAGGTTCATTTGCTATTTCCAGTAGTTCCAAGGATTGTACAGGTTCTATTACAGCAAGTTGGGCTGTGCCGAGCAAATCATTAAATGAGGTCTGCACAGGTGCAGCTTTCTTAAAATGGTCGCCGTGTATCTCGTCAATGTTCGTCCAACTGAAATACATCCCGCTAATCGTCCACATCAGAAACTGAATACCTAAAAAGATACCCAAATAGCGGTGCGCTTTTCTAATCCATTTCGCTGTTTTTCTGTTCACCATTTTACTTTATTTCAAAAGGAAATTCAATCGTGACTTTTTCCCAACTCATTGAGATTGTTCCTGAAGTCTCAGTTGTTTTGTTAACTTTATACTCTAAATGTTCCTTGATGTCTTCGGAAATTTGAGGTGTCACTTTAAATCGTAATACATCATCATTTTCAGTATAGTCGTCCTTACCGTGTTGGTTCCAATTCCTGTTGAAAATGACAGTCCATTCTTCCTGATTCGGAATTACAAAAAACCCATATTTCCCGGCTTTCAATTCTTTACCGTCAATTTCTAAATCCTTATTTGTTTCCAGCCAAGTAGCCATATGGGCACCAGCCTGCCAGACTTGGTCGTATGCCAATAAACCACCGAAAATAATTCTATTCCTCACGCCTGGCGACGAATAATCTATATGAATATGTGCATCACCTATCATCGCCATTGCCGATGTATGTGGGCTTAAAGTTTTTTTGTTCTCGGATTTAGGCTCACTTCGAGTATGATTGTGTTCTGTCTCTATTTTGGGATTGTTCTTTTCTTCGTTTTTACATCCGCTGACAGCAACTACCAATAGGATTATCAAAATTTTATATTTCATAAGTATTCAATTAGTTAGATTATATGTTTTTACTTTTTAAACGTAATGAGTTGGCGATTACCGAAACCGAACTAAAGCTCATCGCTAAAGCCGCAATCATTGGCGATAAGAGTATTCCGAAAAACGGGTACAATAGTCCTGCCGCAATCGGGATACCCAGCGTGTTATAAATCATTGCAAAAAAGAGGTTTTGTTTGATATTGCGCATTACTGCTTCACTTAGGTTTCTTGCCTTTACGATACCGTGTAAATCGCCTTTCACCAAGGTAATGGCTGCACTCTCAATGGCAACATCCGTACCTGTTCCCATAGCGATACCTACATCACTTTTAGCTAATGCAGGTGCGTCGTTGATGCCGTCGCCTGCCATTGCAACCACCTTGCCTTGCTCTTGTAATTTCTCGACTTCCTGTAATTTGTTTTCCGGTAGCATACTTGCTTGAAAATCTGCAAGGTTAAGTTCATCTGCGACAGCTTTGGCGGTGTCGTGATTATCACCAGTAAGCATAATGACCGCAATTCCCTTATTCTGCAAATCCTTGATAGCTTTTGCGCTCGTTTCCTTTATTTTGTCACCTATGACCACATAACCAACGATGTTAGCATCAATGGCGAGATAGGAAACGGTCTTTCCTTGTTTTTGATAGGATTGTGCCTCATTTTCCATAGCTTCGGTAAGCGTGGCATTTGCCTGTTCCATCATTTTGGCGTTGCCCAAAGCCACTTCATTGCCGTTCACTTTACCTTCAACACCCTTTCCGGTAACTGCGTTGAATCCATCTGCTTTTAAAAACTCTGCGTTTTGTTCTTTTCCATATTTTACGGTGGCTTCTGCCAGCGGATGTTCACTTTGACTGTTAAGGGAAGCAATAAATTGTAGCACTTCGTTTTCAGTTATTTTACTATCAAAAGAACCTACCGTCTCGACCGTTGGTTTGCCTTCGGTTATCGTTCCTGTTTTGTCAACAATTAAGGTATCTACCTTATCCATTTTTTCAAGGGCTTCGGCATTTTTGATAAGCACCCCATTCTGTGCCCCTTTACCAACACCGACCATTACGGACATTGGTGTCGCAAGCCCCAAAGCACACGGACAGGCAATAATCAATACGGCAATGGCATTGACCAAGGCATATACATAGGCTGGTTCTGGGCCCCAAATTGCCCAAACGCCGAATGTCACAGCAGCGATAATGACCACGATTGGCACGAAATATCCTGAAACGGTATCTGCTAATTTCTGAATTGGCGCACGGCTACGACTGGCATCATTGACCATCTGTATAATCTGTGATAACAAGGTGTCAGATCCAACCTTTTCAGCTTTCATCAAAAAGGATTGATTACCGTTGATTGTGCCACTACTTACTTTATCATCGGTAGATTTGTTTACGGGAATGGGTTCGCCTGTAATCATCGATTCATCGATGGAAGTTTCGCCTTCGGTAATTACACCATCTACGGGAATCTTATCGCCCGGCTTCACACGCAGAATATCACCCAATTCGATTTCATCGATGGCTACTTCCTGTTCTTCGCCATCAACTACTTTTACAGCCTTATTCGGTGCCAATTTTAAAAGTTCTTTGACTGCGGAATTTGTCTTGCTATGAGCACGGGCTTCAAGAACCTGCCCAAGCAATACCAAAGTTAAAATGACCGTTGCCGCCTCAAAATAGACGTGAACCGTACCTGCTTCGGTCTTAAATTGGTTTGGGAAAAAATCAGGCACGAGCATTCCGAACACACTAAATAGCCAAGCAACGCCTGCACCGATACCGATAAGCGTAAACATATTTAGGTTCCACGTTTTAATACTTCGATAGGCACGTTCAAAAAACATCCAAGTGGCGTAGAATACCACAGGAATGGAAAGTGCAAATTGAATCCAATTCCAATATTTTAATTCTAAAACATCATATAACGGATTGTTGGGCAGCATTTCGGACATTGCAATGATAAAAATGGGCAATGTGAAAGCGACCGCTATCCAGAACTTTTTCAGTAGTTTTTTATAGGTCTTTTCCTCTGCGGAAAGGTCGGGTTCCATAGGCACTAAATCCATCCCACAGATTGGACAGCTTCCCAGTTCGTCTTTTACAATTTCGGGATGCATCGGGCAGGTATATTGGGTGTTGGAAGTAGCCTTTAGATTAACTTCTTCAACTAAATCCATTCCGCAAACAGGACAGTCGCCTGGTTGGTCATAGGTTTTATCGCCCTCGCAATGCATCGGGCAATAGAACGTTCCCGTTCCTTTGGCTTTAGGTTGTTCAACTTTCTTCTTATCGTGGGTATGATGGTGTTCACCATTCTGATGGATACTGTATCGCCCACCGTCCGCTTTTAGAGCATCTTGAAATTTTTCGATGGGAATATGTGCTTGCATTTCTATGGTCGCTTCGGCTTTTTCTAAATCGACAGATGCATTAGTTACACCTTCGATTTTGGAAAGCGTCTGTTCGACGTGGTTTCGGCAACCATTGCAGGTCATTCCGTGTATGTGATAGGTGTGTTTCATTGTCATAGAATTAAAAATTTAGTGATTAAACCACCTGCCAGCCAGATATAGCAAGCGATAGCAACATATTTTAATACACTTTCAAGCAAAGGGCTCTTTGGTGCCATTTCACTCATTGAGTGTTCCACATCTTTTTTCTTGAAAAATCCGAGATAAACCAGATACGCTGAAATTGCGAGGAAAGCAATATTCAAATAGAAGGTGTAATCAATTTTGAAATGTTCTTTGTCTTGTATTTTTACCTGTGATGGATCTGGTAATATGCTCAACAAATCAAAACTATAATGAAGCGCAAGAGACGTACCGATCAATGCTGTAAACAATAGGAATACGATAAAAAACGACATTTTCCAGCCATAGTATTTTGCATTGATGCGTAGTACGGGAAAAACTACCAAATCACTAAAAATAAATGCCATTACACCTGCAAAACTCACACCTTTACCAAACAACAAAGCTGCCAATGGAATGTTTCCCATCGAGCCGATAAAAGTTAAAAATGCCGCAACCGGACCCACAACAATATGTTCCATAACTTCGAGAAAGGTAAAATCGGTTTTACCTTGACCACTATTTATAAACAGCGTTTGGAAAAACGAATCTGGGACGAAGGCGGCAACGATACCTGCAATGGTAAAGCCTACGGTTACATCCTTCCAGACCATTTGCCATTCCATCTTATATTTCTTGGCGACCCTTGCCCAGCTATCTTCCTGTTGAATCTGTTTTTTCCAGTCTTTGGAATCTTCCATTTCATCATCATCCTGCCCTTCAAGATTTTTCCGTGCTTTTTCGATGAGCTTTTTGGGATTGATAATGCGAATGAGAACCCAACAAATGAGTATGAGTAAAATACCACCCACATATTCGCCCACTACAAACTGCCATCCCAAGAAAATGGAAATGATTATACCAAGCTCAATGACAAGGTTTGTAGATGCAAGTAAAAATGCAATGGATGATACAAAGCTTGCACCTTTCTTAAAAATGGACTTGGTAGAAGCGAGTGCGGCAAAGCTGCACGAACTGCTTATAAAACCAAAAAATGTCCCAAGAAGTACACTTTTCTTCTCGTTCTCGCCCATTGTTTTCTGCATCCGTTTTTCGGTCACGAAAACTTGTATCATACTACTGATGATGTAACCCAATATGAATGCCCAAAGCGCCATCCAGAAAAATCCGGTGGTGGTATAGGCGGCTTCGCCCCATTGTTTCAAAAAATCATTCATACATCTTTATTTTATTGTGCCTGACAAGGGAAGGGCTACTAACTAACCAACCATCAACGTTCCCTTCCCATATCAGGACTTTATTCCAAACTGTCTTTTAACGCTGTTATAAAATCTACTATCAACGTCTTATCTTCATCTGAAAGAATTGCATCCCTGTGAATGAGTGTATAAGAATCCAAGGGCATTTCATCTTCTTCAATTTGGCTTATGATAGACCGAAGTTTACTATTCTTTCGCCTGTCTGAATACTCTGCCCATTCATTAAAATTAAGTTCGTCCTTACCTTCTTGTATGTGGTCTTCCAGATACCAAGCCGAAGGCTGTATCTTACTATACCACGGATAATCTGTATTATTGCTGTGGCAATCGTAGCAAGAAACCTGCAACCGATTTTTTATCGTTGCAGGCACTTGATTTTCGACCATAAAATCACTTTGCGGTACAGTATCTCTCTCGTTCAGGGTTGTTGGAAAGAACTGAATCACAATAAATGCCACAAGGGCAAGCCACGCTATGATTTTTAAAAACTTCAATTAGTTGATTTCTCGCTGTACTTTACCGCATTTCAACATTTTGTCACCGAAATAAGGGTTTCTTATTTCTTCGTTCATACTAAGCCAAGCACCACCCTCATTATTATTATACATAGGGCAGAATTGCTCGTATATCTTCATCTCAGTTCCGGTAATGGCAACCATATCGGTAACATCCTTGCTTAATATCTTAAAGTGCTCACGTTGGTGTGCCATATCACTTTCTGAAATGTGTTCTGCGTGTTCAATTGCGTCTTCCAAAATATCCTTGAGTTCTTGTTGCTCGTTATCTGAATAGGTCGATGCATCAAAACTGCCTAAAGTGCTTGCCAGCGTGGCACCCAATTGTTTTGCTTTGTCATTATTCGTCTCGACAAGTGCATCTTTTAGTTTAAAGTAGTCTTGTAGGACTGCTTTTGCATCTTGGTTGTCATTCATTGCCATATTGTCTTTGTCATCCATAGATTCTTGGTGCATCTCGTTGCTCATAGGTGCAGCAGGTTCATTTTTGTTTCCATCCTTGCAGGAAACCGTTAACACCATTATAGCAGCAAGTGCCATTGTACCTATTGTTCTTTTTACTGTTTTCATTTTTGTTATTTATTTAAGTTAATAATTGTTCTAAAATCTTAATGAGAGTCCACCACCAGCGCCAAAGCGGTTGTCATAGCTTCCCATTAATGAGAAGTCACGGCTCAATACGTATTCAAGTCCAACTTGCCACGTGGTTTCTTCTTCAAAGTCCTGACCTTCGGGTAATTTGCCGTCCCAGCCAAAGTCCATCTGGTATTCATACTCGCCATAAATTCCAAGGTGGGGAAAAATCATAAAGCCCGTACTAAAACTTATCTGTGGACGCAGTTTGCTGTCAATTCTGAAATCTGAATTAATGAGCAATGGCATTAACCATCGTACACCAGCAATAGCGGTTGTGTTTATTTCTTCAAGGCTGTCCTCACCTTCATTCTCTACATTTACACCACCAAAAACTCGGAAGTAATCATTGAGATAGCGCTCGTAGGTAAACTCGGCTTCCAGATTTTTGTTCCATCCATATTCGCCCCTTAGCGCAAATTGATTTCTGATATTTGTTGCAGTAGCGTAAAGCTCGGTCATATGACTTGCAGCCGTGATTTCGCCCCAAGTGAATATGTGGTCTGCTTCGTTGGTAAGGTTAGTAAGTGGGTAGCCTTCTAATCGTTCGTCACGAGGTGTATCGTAACTGAAAACCCTTGCCATACCGCTCATCATATGATAAAGGATGTGACAATGGAAAAACCAATCACCAGTTTCATCAGCGGCAAACTCAAATACGACTTTTTGCATTGGTGCCACGTTAACAGTATGCTTTAGTGGTGAATACTCACCGTTCTCGTTCAATACTCTAAAGAAGTGGCCGTGCAAGTGCATAGGGTGGTGCATCATCGTGAGATTGTTAAGTGTGATACGCACGACTTCGCCTTGCTCGATTTTTATCTTATCTGTTTCTGAAAGGGGCACACCGTTGATAGACCAGACGTAGCGGTTCATATTTCCTGTAAGGTTGAAAAGCATTTCCTTTACGGGCTTATCGTTTTCAAATTCGGTAGGTTCTTTAGCCCTTAAGTAGTTGTAATTGAACTCGGGATTACCACCCGTTTTCATATTATCGCCTACCACTTTATCTTTTGGCACCATATATCCCATTTTCATTTCGCCCATATCCATACCGCCATCCATTTTCATATTGGCCTTGCCTTTGTTCATCTTCATTTCTGACTTGGACATTTTCATTTTATCATCCTTCATATCCATTTTAGAATGGTCCATTTTAGTGTGAGCCATCTTGGTAGAATCCATTTCCATTTCACCCTTTTTCATATTATCATCCATCATAGACATACTATTCATCTGCATTCCGCCCATATCCATTTTGTACTTTTCCATTACTTGAATGGAATCGTTTTTTGAAGGATTAAATTTTGAAGCAGGTGCGCCCATCTTCATACCCATAGACATCATTTGCTTCATATTCTTTATAAGATTAGGTTCTGGAACTACAGGTGCTTCCAGTACATTTCCAGTTCCTATAAATGCCGAAGCTTCGCCAGAACCATCCTGTGCCGTAGCTCTTACTTGAAGTTTTCCACTTTCTGGAATCGTCACTATAAAATCATAGGTTTCGGCAACGCCAATCAAAGTTTTGTTATGTTCTACTGGAACCACATCAAGTCCATCGGCAGATACGAGCATTGGGTCTTCGCCACCAAATGTGAGCCAGAAATAAGACGCTGCGGCTGCGTTTACAAATCGAAGCCTCACGCGCTCGCCGGGCTGAAAATCTGGATATTCCTGTGAAGTACCACCATTGATAAAAAACTTGTCAAAATAATTATCTGAAATAGCCATATCTGGCATACGTTGCCACGCCATCTTTAACTTGGCACCTACTGCGCCTTGGGCAATTAATTTATCCAGACTTTGAACCTGACCTTTTTTAATTAAATACCACTCATTGCCACGCTTCAAATTTTTAAGTTGAGATTGTGGATTTTCATCTACCCAATCCGAAAGCACTAAGACCAAATCTTTGTCATATTCTAAATCGGTTTCCTTTGGATTTATCTGTAATGAACCATACACCCCACGTTGTTCCTGTAACCCAGTATGGGAATGATACCAATAGGTTCCAGATTGTTTCAATGCAAATTTGTATTGAAAGGTTTCCCCTGGACGGATAGGTGGTGTGGTCAAATACGGTACGCCATCGTGGAAATTAGGTAATATCATCCCGTGCCAATGGACAGATGTTTCCACATCCATTTTATTGGTAACGTTGATAATGGCAAACTCGCCTTCGTTGAACTCGAGATTGGGACCAGGTATGCCACCATTAATGGTCATTGCCTGTACATCCTTGCCCGTAAAGTTTACGGTTTTATAATCTATAGTAAGGTCATAAATCCGTTCTGGCCAGTTGTCAACATTTTCTTCAGTTTCATTCGCTACCAATTGGGCTTTTGCACCAAAAGTGATAAGCATTGTTAGAAGTAATGTGATTTTATATTTCATAGTTCTTAATTTTATTTGGATAAAATTACTGCTGTAAATCAACAGCTTGTGTCATAATTATGGTT